>NZ_CP069569.1:0-31022 GCF_016889985.1 Corynebacterium sp. FDAARGOS 1242
GATACTCGGGGCGTGGTCTATGCCTTGGTAGTGGTAGTGGCCTTCCTCGGCCAGCTCATCTAGCTGATGTTCGATCACAGCATAGATGTGGTTGGCGATTTTGCCGCGTGTCAGCGCCACATACAGCCCGGCCCTATCGACGTGATAGTCGATTACCGCGCGGGTGCAGTCCACGGTGCTGCCTTGGGCGCGGTGGACGGTAGCAGCGTAGCCTAACTGCACGTTGTCGTGGACGTAGTCTGCTGGCAGGCACAACTCTTCGCCGGTGGCTGTGTTGCGGGCGGTGATACTGCCGTTCTCGGCAATGGCGGTAACTGTCAGCAGCGTGCCGTTGTTAATACGGGTACTCGTTGCAGTCTCGTCGTCGTAGAAAGTCTGGTTTTTGCGCGCCAGAATCGTATCGCCGACACCGGCTTTTTCGCCTCTAGAAAGCTGGGCTTCCACGGTGGTGTCTACAACGCCCACGGCGATGTAGTGGGCGCGGATTGTCTCGTTGAGTTCTGCCACATCGCGGTTGGTGGCAGCAATAAGCAGACTGGTTTTACCGCTGGAAATATCCGCCAGGTAGTCTGCTGCGGCTTTATCCAGCATGTCGCTGCGTGCGCCACCATTGACCCAACCACGCTCTAGATAGAAGTCGAAAGTAGAAGAATCGCCCTCGCGCAAGCGCAAGCTGGTGGCAGATTGTGCACTATCTCCGCCAAAGCGCACGACTTCGGATAGCTGGTTATCAGTGCGGCCTGCGGCGTTGACCATAGCGCCGAAAAGGCCACCGTTTTCTACCGCGCCGAGCTGTTTATGGTCACCAATAAAGCGCACGACTGCGCCTGCTTCCTCGGCGATTTCTAGCAGTGAGCCGATGTTAGGGGTAGAGGCCATGCCGGCCTCGTCAACGATGATCATGTCGCCTGCGTTAATGGATACCGGAAGGTCTTTGAGGCTATGGCCGGGCTTTGTGGGGTGGTTTCCGCGCCAGGTGTAGGTGAGTTTGTCGATGGTAAAAGCGTCAAAGCCTAAGTCCCCAGACAACACCTCTGCTGCTTGTGCAGACGGGGCCAGACCAATCACATTGCGGCCCTGGTTGGCCCACACGTTGGCAACAAGGCGCATAGATGCGGTCTTGCCGGTACCTGCCGGGCCTACGCCGGTAGCGGCCAGTGTGCCGCAGGTAAGGAGGTAACGTGCCATGGATTCCTGCCCTGCATTAAGGCGGAAACCGGACTCTGCCTCGTGCTCATCAAGTGCCTTATCAATCGCTGCCGACGGTGCGAATGCAGCCACCGGTTCGTTGAGTGCGCCCAGTGCTTTGTCTTCGGTATCTAGGATGTCCTGGGTGGTATAAAGCTCACTATCAGCACGGGCATCCCGGGCCTTTCCTGCCGAATTTTTCAGCGCCTCGGGCAGTTCCAGGACGTCAAAATCATTCAAGGAAATGGCCTTATCGCGCACAATAGCCTCCACCACAGTGGCGTGGATAAGGTCACGCTCGGCGAGTGATGCGAAGCGATAGCCCTGGAGTTTTCCACCCGCAGCAGTCGCTACATGCGAGGCGCGAAAGTAGGAACGACGCCTGACAACGGTGTCTAAAACCCCGTCAATAAGGCCCGATAGGTGGTCCTCGGCGTCAAACAGTGGACGCTCATCACGGGCAGAATCTGCGGCAAGTTGGTTAATTGAGGCTAGTTCTTCTGCCCCAGTATCACGCGCGGCAACTTCCGCTTTCCAGCCTGCGCGAAGCTCTGTAAGGCTTTCTGGTTCACGCTTCGCGTCACGGGTTTCCAAGATAGCTTGCTGCCACAAACGACCCACCTCAACCGAGTTAGGAGTTGTGCCACGCGCGGCGACAAACTCTTCTACCAGACGCTTATAGACCGGCTGCGCGCCGCGTCGACGCTTAGAAAAAGACTCCATCAACGACTCGGAAACACCCTCGATCTCCCACGTTGGTTCCTTATTTGCGCCGTGGTCGCGGGCGGTAAACGTGTAGCCCATCTCGTTAGAAAGCAGGGTGTTCAAGATGGAGTCATAGCGGTGGGAAATCGACTGATGATACTTCATCAACGTGTACCCATCGATGGACAACCAGCGTCCATCTTCGGTTTGCACCTTGTTGGATACCAGCACGTGCGAGTGCAGATCAGGGTCTCCTGCGCGCGTATCGTAGTGCTTAAATTCCGACGCTACGAAGCCTTTCGTCTTGACTTGTTCACGCCCTTGCTTGCCTACTCGGGTAAACAATGCGTTGTCTTCTGCCCACGCCATAGCCTCTTTGACGGCCTGGTGATGAAGCTTCTCAATGCGCCGCGCGGTCTCTTCATCAGACAACGCCCACACCACGGATACGGACTTGGCGGGCGAGAAAGTAAGGTCAAAACCCGACACAGACTGGCGCACATTGTCTTTAAGACCGTTGACCCAGTTGACGATTTCCCGGCCCGATTGCGGCTCGACGCCGTGTTCTTCAATGAAGAATTCTCGGCCAATATCCTGGACTAACTCGGCGCGCTCCTGCTTGCTCATCAGCGTGCCCGTTGTCTGCCTATGGCGGCGCTCCGCGTCACGAAGTGCCACCAAAACCGGCACATCATTAGTGAAATTAGCGAACGGACGCCCCAGCTGGACGTCCTTGATTTTCTGCCCTTCGGACATCTTCATATCCGCATCTGGGTGCAGCCCCTCGCCGTACAACGCGGCCATGTGAGACTCGGTAACTTCCCCACCTTCGGTGACCGTTTCGGTATTCAAACCGGCCAAACCAGAGCCCAACCACCGCCCCGGTGGGGTGCCTTTCGCGTCGTAATACTTCGACAAACTTGGCGCGTCTGTCGGCCCATCATTGGTAGCCACAGAGCGCAACAGGTACTCATAACCTGTTCCGCTGTTGACTACGCGCAGGGTCATCATGCGCCCTAGTCTAGCAGCCAAAACCCGATTAACACTAAGAGTGCATATAGTGTGTTGGGAAAAGGGCGCTCGCGCCCGCCGCTGCAGGTCTACAACGCTGTCGAAAGCCTGCAGGGATAGTCCGCTGATTGCTTCCGACTACGCCGAACTTCCCGCGTGGTGTTTGTGTCAGGAGTGGAGCGGTGCGTTCGCTGGCATTGTGGGTTTATGGTTACCGCAAGTAGAAGTTTGAAGAAGCGTCAGGAACTGCGTCAGCATCTCGAAGAGGAACAGCGTAAGCTTCGCGACCGGAAGAAGAGCATTAACTCGTTGCTTAGCCTTATTGATCTGCGAGACGAGTTGAACGAAAAGATTGGTGAAGTCTCACAGTCCATTATCGACCTAGGTGAAGCTAAGGAATTTGTGCGCGAGCTCGTCGGTGTGAGCCAGCGAGATTTCAACGCAATGCTCAAGACTGCTAAGGAGTCTTCTCCTAGTGTGAACGATTCACCTATAGAAGACGAGTCGCATACTGGCGACAGTGAGCGCCAGGACGATGACGAAGCCGCCAGCGCCACTAAGGGCGCTGGCGGCGATGGTGACTATAAGAAGGGTGCCCAGTAGAAAGACAGTCTTCGGTGTTAGCGGCTGTGGTTACTGTTGCTCGTTCGGGTCGTAATACTCACCGGGGTTGGCGGGCGCGGCGTCATACGTGTTGGAGTAGGGCGAGTCGTTGGTCTCATCCGTGGCGCGCTCATAGTGGTCGGCCATGGAGCCAACCATCACGCCGAGGAAAGCGAGGAAGTACCAGGCGATTACTCTGCCTAGTGCTCTGATGATTCCTGTCCCCAATCCTGCGCGTCGTATCTGAGCAATGAGCATCCAGACCGACATGGCGATGAGTGCAGCTGGGGACATGGTTGGTAACCGATAAATGGCAGTACGTCCACGGAGGCGTCCTTCCTCTCTGCGGCGCGCGCCGCTCATGATGCTGCTAAAGAGTTTGAGAAAAACTCCTCCAGTCTTACGTATAGTAAACATTGTTTACAGAATGTCGATTAAATAATTCTATCGACAGTCCCAAGAGTGGCAGCAAGCGTAAACAATGTTTACGCTTGCTGCCAAGGAGAGGATACTGCATATGAAACAAGCACCCCACCCTTCCGGACGTGTGGTGTCTGTACGGATGCCAGATGAAATCATTGAACGACTCGACGCTCTCTGCGATAGGACAGGACGTAGTCGAGGTTTCTACTTAAAAATGGCTATTACAGCCATGCTTCCCAAACTAGAAGAATTCCATTGGAATCAAGTGGCTGCAGACTTCGAAGAGAAGACAATCAACAACCTGTTTAACCAAATAATGCTCAACGGGCTAAAAGACGAGTCCGAAGAACAAGAGTGATTCCACTAATGCCTTAGGTTCCGAGCAAGCTTCATCAAAGCAAACAGCCGATAAGGCTTCTTGGCAAGAGCCGCCACTATTACTAAATCTCCCAGTAAGTCACACTGATGTGATTTAATAGGCGGAGAAAATAAAAAGCCGCGCCTCACATTCGTGGGGTGCGCAGCGCGAGCGGCACACACCCTCGGTTCGAGTCCAAGGCGCGCACGTTCCTCAAAACATGAGGAAACCCCCGCATTATCGAGCGGCAACTCTAGCGGGGGTTCAAACCAAAAATCGACACCACCGTGTCGGTTAAGACTTTACCACTTCCACACGGACAGTGAGCAAAGCACAACACGGGCGGTGTCGATAATCCGAAAGGAGACAAAAGGCACCATGCAGCCCCCACACACGCCAGACGAGCGTCGCGCCAAGCTCGAAGCAGTCAAGGAACTAGCCCGTCAGCAAGAACACGACGCCGCACAAGAACTCCTCCAAGCCCAAGATGTCGGCTACACCTCCAAGCTGTTTGTCCAAGCACTGTTCCCCTACCGCAACCCTGACAGCAACGAGCGGAAAATAACTACCGCCGAGGGCACTATTAGCGTCTACTCACCCAACGGGCTTCCCTACGGCAAGTACCCACGCCTCATCATGGCCTACATCATCACCCGCGCCGTAGCTAATGCCGGTCGCCTCAAAGAAGGAAAAATCGACAACGAGGAAGCACGCCGCATTCCACTCGGGCACTCCATGAGTCACTTCCTTCAAGCAATCGGCGTCACCGGACGTGGCACCGGAGGCGTGCATGGAAATCTCTCTAGAATCCGCGAACAGATTCTACGCCTAGCCAGCTCTTCAATAACCGCCCAAAGCGACAATGGAGTTCACGCGCGAGGCCATAATACCCAGATTCTCGAAGACTGGAACCTCTGGTTCGACCCACGCGACCCCAACCAAGGCAGCTTCATGGAATCAGAACTAGTACTCACCCCACAGTTCTTCCGCCACATTGCAGAAGCTCCCATCCCCATCGACCTCAACGTCCTGCGCGAGCTGAGCAAGCCCCGAGCAATGGACCTCTACATCTGGCTCACCGTCAAGCAATACTGGCTCCACAAAAACAACCGCGAAGCCTACACCTTCACCTGGGACATGATCGCCGCCAACTTCGCCACCTCAGAGATAACCTCTACGACTCAGATGCGAGACTTCAGACGACGCACAAAGGAAGCAATCGAAGAAGTTTCAAAGGTATGGCCGAACTCGGGAATTGAAGCCAACACAGACGGCGTAACGGTCACGAGGACTGCTCCATCAGTTCACCAGAAGCCACCGCGCCCCGAACTCGACTAAACCGAACACGGAAGACTAGCGCCCTACGGGGCGCTTTCTTTTTGCCCAAAACAGCGTGCACAGATTTACCCTCACGCAAAATACGGCTGCGCTGATTTACCCATACGGAAACCCACATGAGACTACTGCGCATAAGTTGACACACGCCTGCGCATAAGTTGACACATGGCAGGTTCTCCCAGCTCAACCTGCGCATAAGTTGACACACAGAAAAAGAGCCTGCGCATAAGTTGACACACGCCTGCGCATAAGTTGACACACGCCTGCGCATAAGTTGACACACGCCTGCGCATAAGTTGACACATAAAGGCACTTATACACAGGGTTTCACCTGCGAGTTTCTCTATTTTCCCAGGTCGCTTATAACTATATCCCTGTAGATCTATATCCCCAGCCGATCAACCAACAAAACCGTTCACTACGAGCTACTGTTTATGCTCCCGCCTCGCCTTACGGCTCGTTGGGCTGCCGCCCAAATCAAAGATTTGGTTGCCATCGAAACATATCTGGACTACTCCAAGCACAACAGCTTCCAGGACTGCAGATAGCCGAAGAGCCTTTAAAGACAAACCACATAAAGGAAGGCCCAGTAATTTCGTCCTGGTGTCAATGCTCACTGGAGTGGGCAAGCCCTTGTTACTTTCACGAAGCTCCGCAGAATAGTTTGTAGGCCGCTTCCCCCAAGCGGCCGCTGTCACAGTTAATCCCCCAAGCAGAGCTAGAATCATCTAATTGCTTTTGATCCCGTTGAGCCTGAAAGAATTAGAATAGCTCGCCTGGAAAGTGTGGTTTCCAGTCTTTATTTTCTGTTGGCCACTGCACCCCAAGAGAGGCTAACTCGTCTTTAGTTAGTTGTTCGCCAGCAATAATTTGCTTCAAGAGTTCCTTCTGTTCAGCTTCGAGCTGCACAAGGTGAGTCAGTGTAACTAGCAGTTCGTGAAACTGTCTCGACCATTGGGTTGGCCAGCTAGTGGTGATGATGTCATCGAGTGGTGAGGACTTTCTGCCTTTAGGTTTTTTACGGCGGTAGCCCACCCAGGATTTAATGGTGGAGTTTCCACCCACTGTGTAGCTCCACACGGCTGGTGACACATTCGACCAGGTGCCTTTGCCTAGATGAATAGTTTGGGTTGTCTCGTCGTAGGTAACGTCCTCCGGCATTCCAACACCAACGGCAGTGTCATAGGTTGGCAACGGCAGTGTGCTTTCAACATCAAACAAAGTTTGTGCGTTATTCGGTGCGTGCCCACGGTCGCCAAAGGTGTGTAGCCAGATAATGAACTGACCAATTTCTACAGCCTTATCCCACAGCTCTTCATCTGCGGTAAGTGGCACACGATTGCCGCTGTAGTGAAGCTCTTCATCAAATGCTTCTACATATCCAGGGTGCGCGGAAATACCTGCAATATAAGCAGTAAGTTGAAGTGCCCCGAGTTTTGTTCCTAGGCATTTGCCTTGATTTCTATTATTTCTTGCGGCGGGTTCTGCTTCCAAAAATCGGTTTCCACTTCGACTGGGGTTCGGTATCCCAAGCTTTGGTGAAGCCTCATCTCGTTCCACCATGACACCCACTCGAACGTCGCGATTTCTACCTCGACAACATCATCCCACCTGCGAGTATGGATCAGCTCGTTCTTGTAGGAGCCGTTAACGTTTTCAGCCAGAGCATTGTCATAAGAATCCCCGACAGTTCCGGTGGAAGCGGCAATCCCGTGCTGGGCAAGGCGCTCGTTGTAGACCACGCTGACGTACTGCGAGCCGTGATCCGAATGGTGAATGAGACCTGTTGTTTCCTCAGCACACACGATCGCCTGATTAAGAGCTTGCAGCGGCAACGCTTCGGTGCGCATGGAGTCTGATAACGCCCACCCAACGATCCGCCGGGAGTAAACGTCGGTGACAAACGCGGCATACACAAAGCCTTTCTTCGTGCGCACATACGTAATGTCAGCCACCCACAGCTTGTTTAAGGCCTTGGGCTTTGAACTCACGCTCGACCAAATCCGGGCGCAGATCCGGCCTGTTGAGGTGTACGGGTTGTGATTGGTGATCCGCCTGTGCCTGTGCCAGAAACACCAGCTAGGCGCATCAGCCGGGCGGTTTGCTCACGACCGATGTCGATTCCGTCACGGTCAAGCGCATGCCACATTGTCCGCACGCCGTAGACACCGTAATTATCCCGATGAATGGCACCAATGCGTTCAATCAGCACAGCGTCACGAAGGCGACGAGCACTTAAGCCCACGGGCTTTTGATTGGCGGTATCCACGGGACGTGATGAAACCGCCAACACGGTGGGTGTTTAACGTCTCGCAAATGAACTCGATGGAGAAACGATCCCGATACTCATCGATGAACCGGATCATTTCCGACGTTTTGGGTCGAGTTCCGACGCGAAAAAAGCCGAGGCAGCCTTCAGTAGCTCATTGGTGTCGCGTAGCTCTTGATTTTCACGGCGTAGCCTCGCGTTTTCCGCGGCCAAGTCTTCAGGCACAGGTTCTGGGATGTTTCCCGCACGACGGGCCTGCTGGGTCCACTGACGAGCCGTGTGCCATGAAACCCCCAGCTTTGGAGCTACTGCCTGGCACGCGGCTTGCATCGACATATTTTCCGCCAAGATACGGTCCTCTACAAGACGGACCACACGGTCCTTTGCATCCTGGTCAAATTTTCTTGGCATATTCCAGATTTTCCCATCTACTCAGACGGAACAAAACCTGGGACACTTCAGTCTCTCCTATCCATCTTCACACTCCTTCCACCTGAAGTGTTTGAAGTGGAAATCTTCAATTATGGTAGCCTTACCTAAACTAGGTATAATCTTTATACTTTCCGAAGGGAGTCTCTGCCGCTGCAAACACCAGCCCTGAACGGGATTCGGTCTCAACCAACGGTGGTACCGCTGGGGCATCGGCCAGCACCAGCTGAATCCGCAGGGGCGAACCACTAATTTCCATGGTGCAGACGGCAGCGTCCGATTGCAACTTTGGTGCAGATGTATCGCAGCGCCATTCGCTTCAACGGCCTGGAGGCCGCAAATGAATCGGATGTGCTGCGTATCTACCGCTAGAAACCGCAGCACATTGGAGACCAGCCGCCAAAATGGGCGAGGTTTAGAAGATGAGAAGCGAGGGCCGAGACGAATGTTAGTCCGAAGTTGAAGGTGGCTGCGAGGTTGAAATCCATCCGGAAATATCGCGAAGTTCTGGGAATTTCCCTTCCCATCGCTGGAGTACAACTCGCCGGAGTTGCATTGACCACCACGGACGTATTGATGCTGCAGTCCGTGGGCGTACTGGCGATAGCCGGCGGCGGCCTAGCGATGCAGCTTTACAACCAGATCCGCACGATGTGCGTGGGCATGGTGACGGCCGGGGCAAATCTTGTGGCTGAAGCAGCAGCAAAAATGGAAAAAGAGAAAACCTCTTGTCAAAATTGCGAGGCGGGAGCAGAACAGATCCGGCGGGCTGTGCGCTCCTCCTTCGCGGTGGCCACTGGCACTGCAATTCTCGGCGCGTTACTGGTCATCGCCCTAGGCGGATTGGTCCTTGTTCTGCCCATCGACAAGCACGTTGCCCAACTCACCTTCGCCATGACCCTTGCGCTCGCACCCGGGTTAGTCCCGATGATGTGGCTCAACGTCCTGCGCCAATTCGCCGTGGGCATGCGAAAACCCGGCTCCCTGTTAACCATCACGCTGATATCGATATTTATAAATATCGCATTGAACTGGTTATTTATGACATGGGCAGCCTCGGATCACTGGAAGGTAGCGGGCATCGGGCTTTCTACAACTGTCATCCAACTGCTTACCTTCCTGGCCTTCCGGATTGTGGTACTGCGCATTCCCGAGCTACAGCCCTATTTCCACATCCTTCCGTGTAAAGGAGATGGGGAGACTATCTGCCGCCTCGTCCGCCTCGGGGTACCAGTCAGTCTGACCTATGGCTCGGAGGCTGCAATAACAACCATCGCCGGTTTAGTGATGGGGACCTTTAGCCCACAGATGCTAGCGGCGCACAATATTGTGAACCAACTGGCGTACATCGTTTACCAAGTGTGCATCGGCTTTTCTCACGGCGGCTCGGTGCTGATCACAAGGGCTCGGGCCGAGAGTGCCGACTCAGTGCGCGAGATTACCCGACGCATATTGTTCGTCGTGGTCACGTATCTGGGAATAATGGGCGCGCTGTGGCTTCTGTTGGGCAGGTGGGTACTGCATCCTTTCTTAAAAGAGGCAGATCCCACCACCTTTCACATTGCCGTCCTGCTCCTATGTCTCGCGGTACTGCAACAGTTCGCCAAAGGAATCCAAAACGTGGCAGTGGGCCTACTGAGAGGCCTGAAAGACACCACCTCAGGGCTACGCTGCACCCTCGTCGGGTACTGGCTGGTTGGCGTCCCCGGGATTCTGATATTTGGAAAGCTCCTCGGATGGGAAGGATATGGCGTCTGGTTAGGACTCATCATGGGTTTCGCAACCACGGCGGTACTGCTGCTACGCACATATTCCCGCCGACTGAATGAACTGACTTAACGGGAATGTTGGGGGTAAAAGTTTCATCACCCATTGTAGATAAACAAAGGTATGGCTAACCTAATAGATCCACTTGGAAGAAAGGATTGCCTTGTCCCTCACGACAACTAGGGCTCGCGGTTTTAAAACCCCACGCGCCCCTCACCACCGAATGGCCCGCGTAGTCGCCTCAGCCGTCACCGCCACTGCCCTCCTTATGACCGCTGCCTGCAGCACTAACGATGAACAACAGACCGCAGATGACGGAGAAAAGCAACAGATCACCGACATTCTCGGGCGCGAAGTCGAGGTCCCGAAGAACGTCGATCGGGTCCTCATGGGCGGGCAACGGATGCTTTACACGACATCCATCCTCAACAAAGAAAACCCGCTCCAGGGCATCGTTGCCTGGCCAGATGACCTGGAGCAGAACGACCCTGGCACGTACAAGAAGTACGAACAGAAATTCTCAGAGATCGAAGATATTGAGCAAACTGGTGAAGTTTACGACGGCTCGATGTCCGTTGAGCAAGCTTTGAATTCCCGTCCAGATGTCTTCATTGTCTCCGCAAGCAGCTTCGAAGCCGCCCAGGATGCTGGCATCGTAGACGGTCTAGAAAAGGCCGGAATCCCCACGGTTACCGTCGATTACTTTACCGACCCGGTGAAGAACACCGCACCGAGCGTGCGCTTGCTCGGCAAGGTACTCGGCCACGAGAAGGAAGCGGAAGAGTATGCCGAGTTCTATGAGTCCAAGGTGAACATGGTTCAGGAGCGCCTAGAAAAAGCCAAGGCCACCCCCACACCGACCTTCCTCTGGCGAGCTCCCGGCTACTTCGACTGCTGCTCTACCTTCGCTAAGTCCAACCTAGCCCAAATTGTTAACGCAGCGGGTGGCGAAAACGTGGGCGACGATATGATCGACGCCAAGCAGGGGCAAGTCTCTCCCGAGGCGCTAGCTGAAAAAGACCCAGACGTCATCATCGCCACCGGCGCAGACTGGACCGGCGCCAAGCAGCAGCCAAAGAAGAATGGCTTTGTACCCCTGGGCTACGACGAGTCCACCGAACAGGCAGCCAAAGACTTCCAACGCGTTGTTGACGGGCAACCTGTCCTTAAGGAAATGCGGGCGGTCAAGAACAAGCGGGCCTACGCTGCGTGGCATCACTTCTACGACTCCCCATACAACTACCTAGCCATCGAGTGGTTTGCCAAAGCCATGCACCCCGACCTGTTTTCCGATGTCGACCCGCAGGCCGATTTGGAAGAACTACATGAAAAATTCCTCCCTGTGGAGGCTAGCGGCACCTTCTGGACTGGTTTGCCATGAGCCACGGAGCACGAGCGCAATCAATTGCCACCGGAAGCGAGGTGGACGACCAAAACTCTACCCCGCAACGGCAACGCCCCCGGTCAAACTGGTACCGAACAGCTAGCAGGCGAAAGGTAGCGATCATCGCAGGGCTTACGGCCCTGCTATGCGTCACCATTGCCATAGATTTCCTCATCGGCAGCAGTTTGAACGCAAATGAGGCGCTCTACGTGCTCTTTCACCCCAGCGATTCCCGCCCAATTGACTGGCAGATCATCTTTGATATACGTCTGCCTATGACCGTCACAGCGGTGCTCATCGGTGGCACCCTCGCTGCTGCCGGCGCAGAGATGCAAACCATCTTGGATAACCCCTTGGCAGAGCCCTATACGCTGGGCATTTCCGCCGCTGCGAGCTTTGGCGCAGCCTTTGCCACCGTCTCAGGATTCACCGCGGCGGGAATCGGGGCAGCGCTGGGAATGGCGGGCAGTGCTTGGGTCTTCGCCCTCGCGGCCTGTGCGGTGATCGTCCTATTCTCTCGGTCAAAGAGCTCTGGTACCGAGGGAATGATTCTGCTGGGCATAGCCATCGTGTTCCTCTTCGATGCTCTACTAGCGCTAATGCAGTACCTCGCCTCGCAGACCCAATTAGAGCAGGTGGTTTTCTGGACCTTGGGCAGCCTTACGCGCGCTACGTGGCCTCAGATCGGCCTTCTCGCGGTCATCTCACTAATCGGAATTGCTTACTTCTACCGCAATGCGTGGACGCTGACCGCGTTTCGAATGGGCGACGACCGCGCTAGGTCCATGGGTATCAATATCCCAAAGCTGCGCACGTACACGCTGGTGGGAGTCTCCCTTATGGCGGCAACTGCCGTTTCGATGGCCGGGACAATTGGTTTCATCGGACTCGTCGGCCCACATATCGCCAGGATGCTCGTTGGTGAGGACCAACGCTTCTTCCTCACCACGTCCATCATCTCAGGTGCGCTTTTGCTGACCTCAGCCTCAGTGGTATCCAAGCTGATCCAGCCTGGGGCGATTCTGCCTGTCGGCATCATCACCGCGATTGTGGGCGTTCCCGTGTTCGTCGTCCTCATTGTTTTGCGACGCCGCCCCCGAACTGTCTCCTCAACCTAATGATCGCCTCTCCCAGTACTTCCTGCCCCAGAAAGGACCCCCTCGTGGAACAACCGCCCACGGTTCCGCCAGAACCCACACTCCGGGTAGATAACCTGTGCTTTTCCCATGGAGACGAACAGATACTGAATGACGTATGTCTCCCAAAGATCGAAGCTGGAACCGTCACCGCCCTCGTCGGCCCTAATGGCGCTGGTAAGTCGACTTTGCTGCGCTGCATGGCTAACCTATGCCGATTCAGCGGCGACGTCACTGGGCCCGAGGCAGTATATTTGCCACAGGATCCCCCGCCGGAAAGCACCCTTGCCGTATTCGAATCGGTACTTCTGGCACTCCAGCATTCCCGGACGGGATTCAGCGGACTACGGGTAGCCACATCCACACAGGACCGAGTCAGCTCGGTCCTCACGCGGCTGGGGCTAGAAGACCTAGAATCCCGAACAATGTCCCAGCTCTCCGGCGGCCAGCGTCAATTAGTAAGCTTCGCCCAGGCCATCGTATGCCGGCCGCAGGCATTACTACTGGACGAGCCAACCAGCGCTCTTGACCTAAGAAATCAGCTCATCCTCATGGAGCATATTCGCGCCTATGCAGCTGAAGCACCCGCGGCGGTCGTGGTTTCGATGCACGATCTTTCACAAGCAGCGCGCTTCGCTCACCGCATTGCGGTACTCCACGCGGGCACTGTATACGCACACGGAGCAGCTAAGGACGTGTTAACCGCAAAAATGTTGCGTGAAGTCTACCGCGTAGATGGAAAAGTCACCCTTACTGATGACGGTTCTGCAGCAATCACCACATCCAGAGCCATATAAGGGGCTTGAAGTGCCCCGAGTTTTGTTCCTAGGCATGTTCCTTGATTTCTATTATTCCCTGTTGCGGGTTCTTCTTCCACAATTCGGTTTCCACCTCGGCTGGGGTTCGATATCCCAGGCTTTGGTGGAGCCTTACCTCGTTCCACCATGACACCCACTCGAACGTCGCGATTTCTACCTCGACAACATCATTCCACCTGCGAGTATGGATGAGCTCATTCTTGTAAGAGCCGTTAACGTTTTCAGCTAGAGCATTGTCATTTCAGTCACCGACGGTCCCAGTGGAAGCGGCAATCCCGTGCTGGGCGAGACGCTGGTTGTAGACAACGCTGACGTACTATAAGCCGTGATCCGAATGGTGAATAAGGCCTGTTGTTTCCTTCGCGCTCACAATCGCTTGGTTGAGTGCTTGCAGCGGTAATACCTCGGTGCGCATCGAGTCCGATAATGCCCATCCGACGATCCGCCGGGAGTAAACGTCAGTGACAAACGCGGTGTACACAAAACCCTTCTTCGTACGCACGTAGGTAATGTCGGCCACCCACAGCTTGTTTAAGGCCTTGGGCTTTGAACTCACGCTCGACCAAATCCGGGCGCAGATCCGGCCTGTTGAGGTGTACGGGTTGTGATTGGTGATCCGCCTGTGCCTGTGCCAGAAACACCAGCTAGGCGCATCAGCCGGGCGGTTTGCTCACGACCGATGTCGATTCCGTCACGGTCAAGCGCATGCCACATTGTCCGCACGCCGTAGACACCGTAATTATCCCGATGAATGGCACCAATGCGTTCAATCAGCACAGCGTCACGAAGGCGACGAGCACTTAAGCCCACGGGCTTTGGACTGGCGATAACCACGCGAGGTGATAAACCCACCAGCCCGGTTAATCTTCAACTCCGGTGCAGATGAACTCGACAGAGAAATGATTCCGGTATTTATCGATGAACCGGATCATTTCTTAACGTTTGGGGCCTGGTCGTGAGGCGAAAAAGCTGACGCAGCCTTCAGCAACTCGTTGGTATCTCGAAGCTCTTGATTTTCGCGGCGTAGCCTGGCATTTTCGGTAGCCAAATCTTCAGGAACAGGTTCTGGGATGTTTCCCGCACGACGAGCAGGCTTAAGTCCATAGACGAGCCGTGTGCCATGAAACCCCCAGCTTTGGAGCTACTGCCTAGCACGCGGGATGCATCGACATGCTTTCCGCCAAGATGCGGTCCTCCACGAGACGGACCACACGGTCCTTTGCATCCTGGTCAAATTTTCTTGGCATGTTCCAGATTTTCCCATCTACTCAAACGGAACAAAACCTGGGACACTTCAGGCGCTTTCTTTTTAGCTAAGACCTGCTTGCGCATATTTACCACCCCTCGTGCGCATATTTACCACCCCTCGGAGTTTTCGCAGTTCAGGCTGCGCATATTTACCACCCCTTGTTTTCTGCTTGCGCATATTTACCACCCCTCGTGCGCATATTTACCACCCCTCGTGCGCATATTTACCACCCCTCGTGCGCATATTTACCACCCCTGGGGTAGTTATCCACAGGGTTTTACCTGCGGGTTTATCTATTTTCCCAGGTCGCTTATAACTATATCCCTGTAGATCTATATCCCGAGCCGATCAACTAACAAAACCGTTCACTACGGGTTGCGGTTCTTGCTCCCGCCTCGCCTTACGGCTCGTTGGGCTGCCGCCCAAATCAAAGATTTGGTTGCCACTAAAACATCCCACAACAACCACAGTCCTATAACCCTCCACGTAACCTTGTGTCTTCTAGACTTTCTTGGAAAAGAACCACGGGACAGGGAAGGCAAGGCAGTGGTCTACAAGCGCTACATCGACGACCCGAACTTTCGAGGCAACCTCGAAGCAATCCTAGAGCGCCTGGAAGCCCAAGAGACCACGTCTCCATTAGAACTTGGTGCCTCCATCATGCAGGCCTACAGCCAAACCCGATTCAACTACACCTACCCCACTGCCCCTACCGCCACAGCACAGGACAGTAATCTGCAGGACTCCCGCACCTGGAGCCGATTCCTAGATTCCACCGCTGCCTATCCGGGCTGGGGCAAAGACGAACTAGAACACCTCGCACAGTCTGCTGCCCCACTCGATGCTGACAGCATGAACGCCAAAGGCTTAACCTCCCACCGCTACCGCGTGAGCGCTAAGCGCCCTGATACGCGCCAGCGGCTACTAGAGACCATGCTGGAGCAACTCGACGACTCAAACCTCGTAGACGTTCACCTCACCCACACCGTAGGCACATACCTCACCGCAGAAAATACGAAGACCCGCTTCCGCATACTCCCCCAAGACGAAAACACCAGCCCGCGCTACCGACTGACCATCAACACCACGGAACAAAACCTGGGACACTTCAGTATGCCGCGTTTGTCACCGATGTTTACTCCCGACGGATCGTTGGGTGGGCGTTATCAGATTCCATGCGCACCGAAGCGTTGCCGCTGCAAGCTCTCAACCAGGCGATCGCGTCTGCTGAGGAAACAACAGGTCTCATTCATCATTCGGATCACGGCTCGCAGTATGTCAGCGTTGTCTACAACGAGCGTCTTGCCCAGCACGGGATTGCCGCTTCCACCGGAACTGTTGGCGACTCCTATGACAATGCTCTGGCGGAAAACGTTAATGGTTCCTACAAAAACGAGCTGATCCATACCCGCAGGTGGGATGAGGTTGTCGAGGTGGAAATCGCGACGTTTGAGTGGGTGTCATGGTGGAACGAGACGAGGCTTCACCAAAGCTTGGGCTACCGCACGCCAGCTGAAGTGGAAACCGAATTTTGGGACCAGCACCCGCCGCAAGCAATAATAGAAATCAAGGCAAACGCCTAGGAACAAAACCCGGGGCACTTCACACCCGCGAATTTAAATGGATATAATTAGACCCATGTTGATTTCAGGTACCGCTTTCTTGCGGTTGCGCACCAACCGCTAAGGCGGTTTCCTACCCCGTAGGTTAAAAACCGCTCCGGTCCTTTAGCCGGGCGGCTATTTGTCATGCCCGGCTCCCTTTCAAATCCAAGGAGCACACCTGATGTCTGCATACGGACACGGCCGTCACGAGCATGGCCAAAATTTTCTCACCAACCACAAGATCATCAACTCCATCATCGACCTTGTGAAACAAACCTCCGGCCCCATCATTGAGATCGGACCAGGAAGCGGTGCCCTCACTCACCCGATGGCCCACTTGGGGAGGGCGATAACGGCAGTTGAAGTGGACGCAAAACTAGCTGCCAAAATCACACAAGAAACCTCCTCGGCGGCGGTCGAAGTGGTCCATGATGATTTCCTTAACTTCCGGTTACCCGCCACTCCCTGCGTCATTGTGGGAAACATTCCCTTTCACCTCACCACTGCCATTCTTCGAAAGTTGCTGCATGCGCCAGCATGGACTGACGCTGTACTCCTCATGCAGTGGGAAGTCGCTCGCCGCCGGGCCGGGGTAGGCGCAAGCACGATGATGACGGCTCAGTGGTCCCCATGGTTCACATTTCACCTGGGTTCTCGGGTACCAAGGTCTGCTTTCCGGCCACAGCCAAACGTTGACGGGGGGATCTTAGTGATCCGCCGGGTGGGTGACCCGAAGATTCCGATAGAGCAGCGCAAAGCCTTTCAGGCGATGGTGCACACCGTTTTCACTGCCCGGGGACGCGGGATAGGGGAAATTCTCCGAAGGGCAGGGTTGTTTTCATCACGTTCAGAAACACAATCATGGTTGCGCTCGCGAGGAATCGACCCCGCGACCCTACCTCCCAGATTGCACACCAACGACTGGATCGATCTCTTCCAGGTGACTGGTTCCTCTCTACCTCACCATCGACCCATTTCACCATCGGGAAGTAGTCAACGACCTCCTCAACGGAAAAACCGAAGCCGGCGGCGTTAATCCCCACCAAAACCGAAATCCACCAGTAGTACTAAAAGGGCTCTTCCGGTTTTAGAGTGCATTGATTAGTTCGCCGGGGGTTCGGGCGTGGCACAAGATATTGGGGTCCTCGCTCAATGATATTTCGCAATAGCCAGCAATGAACGCTTGCATTGCGCAAGACGTTACATTATCTTCTGAAACATATAGCGCACCTTGTCCAGGCGGCTGTTTGGACGGCGGGGCTGGATGACTGGCTTGCCGACAGCGGCCTGATACCCTTTCAGTTCTGTAAGGCATACGCTCTGCCCGTTGGTGTAAAAGGCCAGATCAGTACGGTATGCCTGTATACAGCGGGCGGGAATCTCGCCAGTAAAGACAACTTCATCCTTTTTTACCTGGACCGTTTCGATGGTGGCACAGTATTTCGGTGCATCATGATAAGCCCTGGAAAGATATTCCCGGGGCGCATAGAGGGTGAAGGAGAGATAAGGTTCCAGCAGTTGCGTCCCTGATTCCTTCAATGCCTGTTCCAATACAATCGGGGCCAATGAGCGGAAGTCCGCCGGCGTGCTGACCGGACTGTAATAAAGCCCGTATTCAAAGCAAATCTTACAGTCCGTTACGTTCCAGCCGAACAAGCCCTGCTCCAGCCCGTAACGGATACCATCCCTGACAGCGTTTTGAAAACTCTGGTTCAAGTATCCCAGCGAAACCCGGCTCTCGTATTGTACACCGGAGCCAAGCGGGAGTGGTGTAACAGACAGTCCGATGGATGCCCAAAACGGGTTGGGCGGCACCTCGATATGGATGGTGTGGCTGGCTGCTTTGAGCGGCCGCTCCATATAAATGACGGTGGGTTCCTTTACCACTGTTTCAAGCTTGTATTTTTCCGACAGCAAAGCGGAAACAACCTCCAACTGCACCCGGCCCAAAAAAGAAAGAATGATCTCATGGGTGATGGAATCCACCTCGCAGCGCAAAAGCGGGTCAGTATCCGCAAGTTGCGTAAGAGCGTCCAGCAGCCGTTCTCTTTGCGCTGCCGTTTTCGGCGCAATCGACGTCCGCAGCATGGGGAGGGGGTCCTCACGCCACCTTTTACGAGGGAGCCGGGTTGGGTCCCCTAATACATCGTTTAACCTCACGCTGTCGCTGGGAAGGATAACAATTTCACCCGGATAAGCGGTGTCTGTCCGAACAATTTCCCCTTTGGATGGAATACGCATCTCTGTGATTTTCAGCTTTTCTCTCCCGGCCAGGGCCACCGTATCCCGCAGGCGCAGCGTTCCGCTGTATAGCCGTAGATAGACACGCCGCTGGCCGCAATCTGTATACTCCACCTTGAAAACGCTGCCGCATAGGGCGGCGCTCCCCTGTTCCCCAATCGGTTGGAACAGCCCTGTCACCGCATCCATCAACGGTTGAATGCCAAGGACCTGACCCCTGTTTGGTAGACACCTGATATCCAGCCCTGTTGGGTTGGGAAGAAAGGTAATCTACCACCATGCCTAGGTACTCCGAACAGTTCAAACGTGATGCTGTGGCCCTCTACGAAAACAATGAGGACCTCTCACTTCACGCGGCTTCAGCAGAGCTTGGAGTCAATCGTTCCTCACTTTATTCCTGGCTTAAGCAGTACGGCACCGGCAAGCGTGCCCGCACGAAGACCGTGCGCGACAAGGCGAAGGCGACGACTGATTCTGAGCGAATCCGCCAGCTAGAAAAAGAAAACGCAAAGCTGCGCGAAGAACGCGACATCCTGCGCAAGGCCGCGAAGTATTTTGCCGAAGAGACACGCTGGTAATCCGCTTCCAGTTTGTCTATGACCACCGAACCGAGTACTCGGTCAAGCGGATGTGCCACGTGTTAAAGCTCAATCGCTCCTCGTTCTACAAATGGGTGCAAACCCGCGAAAAACGCAGGTTAAAGATATGTTCCGATGCTCTTATTGGTGCACGAATCAAGACCATCTTCGATGATGAGCACGGGCTTTATGGTGCTAAACGCATCGCTGCAAGCCTCAACGACGATACGGACTTTCCTCCGATCAATCACAAGAAGGTCGCACGCATCATGAAATCCATGGGCCTGAAAGGCTTTACTAAACGGCGTCGGTGCATCACCACCAGGCGCAAGCCTGGCCACCGCGTCATGCCAGATTTAGTAGGCCGTAAATTCACCGCTGATAAGCCGAACCAGGTCTATGTAGGCGATATCACCTACCTGCCGTGTAAGGGCGGCAAGAACATGTACCTAGCCACGGTCATTGACGCCTACTCGCGCAAGCTCGTTGGTCATGCGATAGCTGATCACATGCGGGTATCGCTGGTTATCGAAGCTTTGTCCCATGCCAGCAAGGTTCGCGGAAGCCTTAAAGGGGCAATTTTCCATTCTGATCATGGCAGTGTGTACACCTCACAAGCCTTTAGGGACCACTGCGCCCAGCTTGGTGTACGCCAATCCATGGGCGCGGTGGGTACAAGTGCTGATAATGCCCTGGCAGAATCCTTTAATGCCGCCTTAAAGCGTGAAGTTCTGCGTGATCGAAAAGTCTTTGACAATCCAATCATCTGCCGCCAAGAAGTCTTTCGATGGTGCATGCGCTACAACACGCGCAGACGGCACTCCTGGTGCAACCTTCTAGCCCCCGATGACTTCGAAGCACTCACATCAGCTACACTGACCCAAGCAGCATAGCTAACCCCCGACGTGTCTACCTTCCGGGGGTCAGGCCCCAAGGCCCTTTTTGGCGCTGCCATAATAGACCGGGAACAGGGAGGCGTCTTGAACCCGCCGCTGTTCCTCCCGCACAAGTTTTTCCCGGCTGATTGGTTCTCCTGCGATATACTTTTCCAATAATTTATCGTTATTTTCGATGACCGCATCCCATGCTTCTATGTCGGTATTTTCCTCCAGGACTATTTCCGGGGACAGCGACACCGTCTGCTTGATGATAATATCGGCGGAGAGCTTATCCCGAACAGACTGAACCACGCTCTGCAAATCAACGCCAGCCTGGTCGATCTTGTTGATAAAGATAACGGTGGGAATGTTCATTTTCCGCAGGGCATGGAACAGAATACGGGTCTGGGCCTGCACGCCATCTTTAGCGGAGATCACCAAGATGGCCCCATCTAAAACAGCCAAAGAGCGGTACACCTCCGCCAAAAAATCCATGTGGCCGGGCGTATCCACAATGTTGACTTTACATCTGTGCCACTGGAAGGAAGTGACTGCCGCTTGAATGGTAATCCCACGCTGCCGCTCCAAAAACATGGTGTCCGTCCTCGTTGTCCCTTTTTCGACGCTCCCCGGTTCTGAAATGGCTCCGCTGGCATATAGCAGGCTCTCCGTCAAGGTCGTCTTTCCAGCGTCTACATGGGCAAGAATTCCAATATTGATTATTTTCATGTGATTGTCCTCCCTTTACTGCCCCGAAGGGCATAAAAATCCCCAGCAGTAAAATACTTTTACCACTGGGGATGATAATTTGCGGACATACACATATACAGCATACACCTGTTTGTGAGTGCTGTTTTTGGGGATATGTCAAAATTGATAAGGCAAAAGTATTCTTAAATTGGGTACAAAAAACTAAGCCCCTACAAAAGGGACTATCATAATCCTTTGTTCCCACTATTTGATTATAGTTTTATTTAAGAATACCTTGCCGCATATTTTTTACTCCTTTTCTGGAATTGAATTATTATATCACATCAGTTTTAGGAAAACAAGTATCTAAAAGAAATTTTTCTTCCCCTTATATGTAACAATCATACCGGCTTCCTAACGTTCAGAATGGTTTCTACTGTCTGCTGCGGTGTTTGGTTGGAATTGTCCAGCCAAAAGCCGATCCGTGGTGTTGTCTGCATTTTACTAAATACAAATTCAATGTATACAGAAAGAAATATATAAGGAGTGGGAGGGATTCCGCCGTAGTCGGCATTGTAGGAAAATCCAAAAGTTTAGATTTTCTCAAAATGCTTATCTTTTGGTCTTTGGTTCGGAATAGTGTAGTGCTGGCGGTCTATCTATTGTTTTCGGTTGCTTGCTTCTTTACCGTACATGAGCATTCAGTGTTGGGGATAAACACGACTGCCGCAGCATCCGGCATGACCAACTCACTATCGGAAAGCGTGGCACCGGGTGCAAGGGTGACAGTCGGCAACGCCAGCACATCGCGTGCAGAAAGCATGCTTGCACGCCGACGTTTACGAGTCCTGCCGGGGTCGGGGTTGGTGTTGTAATCGGCCCAATCCTTCTCTGGTGGCTTGGGGATCAGCGGGGGAATATCGTGTGGGGACATGGGTGCGGACCTCCTTCGGGTTCTGGCCCACAACCAGCCTGCCACCTAGGGCCTTGGCTTTGTAGGAAAAAGGTATCTAATCCATCCGTACAAAACTAAGGACCTACTGTGCAGCCTAACGGAAATGTCATCGTCGATACCATCTGCCGCACCGCAAAACTAGGAACTACTATCACCGGTGCCACAGAAAACGGTGACGTCACTGTTATTGAAGCCGAACCCGTCGAGCCGATCAATGAATGCCCTACCTGCGGGCAGCCTGGAGTATTCCGCGACCACGTCATCCGCAGCCTGGTCGATCTGCCCATCGTCGGCCACCCAACAACTTCATGTGCGCCTTCCACGCTACCGGTGCACCAACAAGCGTTGCTTGCAGAAGATCTTCCGTGCTGGCCTTGCCTGCGCGCCCGACAATTCAAAGACCACGGACCAGGTGACCCACTGGATCCTGCAACGACTCTGCCTAAATCGGATGAGCGTTGCCGCTGCACCCAAGTCATTAGGCCTGGGGTGGGATATGAAGTGTCCCAGGTTTTGTTCCGTTTGATGAAACCCGTTTTTGAAACAACGTACGGAGCACAACGCACGCCGATGCCAAAGCTTCCGCAACATCGACTACCTCATCAAACCCACGACAGTGGGATTCACACCCTCAATCCCCACGCGTGCAATCTTCGCACCTCAAAGATTGAAAAATGAAAGAAACCGGAGGTAACATACCCTTTCGAGTTTGTTACTTCCGGTGGTGCAGTTTGTTCAACTGCTCATCAGGATCTTACGGGGGATAACACTAACACACCCTGACTCTTGGAAAACGCAGCACACAGACCGTGCACACCCTCACCGATAAAATGGGCACCAGTCCCGAAAGGAGAAGGAATGTACACGACCATCACCCTCGCCGCACTCGCAGTACTTTTCGTCTTAATCATCCAGACCATCCGCCGCGAACGGCCAGAAGACCGTATGTATTACGCCGCGCTTGGAGGCAGCATAAGCGCAGCAATGATCCTTGTCCCCTCCTTCCTTTTCACCCAGGCCGGTCTCTCGCGAGAACTGGCCGCACTGCTCATCTCCTTCGGCCTACTAGCCTTGTGGATTACCATTTTCGGACTCCGCCTAAACGCAAGAACTAGCAGGTAAACCTGCATAACACAGAACATATGCTTTAGCATATGGCGGAACATACGCTATAACATATGCCTAAACATATGTTCCGCCATATGGCAGGACTCGCGGGCGCACGAATACGCAGATTCCCGCCCGCAGTAGAGAAAAGGAGGGCTACGGGCTCAGTGTGGGAGTATTGCGAAACCTTCGCGCGCCCATTAGCCTAAAAAGTGACAGCACAGTTCATCCCTGAATTGCGGCTGCACAATAAAAAGGGCCCCAACGAGTGCCAGCTCGTTGAGACCCTCGGGCCTAAAGACCCACGTGAAGCATCGCGGTAACGAGCTTCACGATTACGGTCACAAGAACTATGACCTTGGTAGCCACATCTAGCCAGTCAAGCTTGGTGGCATCAAGGTCTTTTCTTTTGCGACCGGGTGTATCCAATGAGTGTTTACCCATTGTCTACCTCCCTTTACGTCGTAGGGTTGTCCGCTCGCCTGAAAAAGGCGCGCGGGACAGCCCACGTCACGCGCGGGCCTTACCGCGCACCGACGAGGAAGTCACGCCCACGCCCCACCACAGGTGGCGGGGCATGATTGTGAACCGGCACTAACGTTAGCAGCCACCCCTGACGAGACCTAGAAGCATGATTTCACCCCTGCCTTTATAAAAGCCGCCCATGAGGGGAAACCCGTACAGTGCTACTTGCAGCTGCACTCAACACCGCTAATTTCTCTGCCTGTCACCCTATCTAGACGCACGAAAATGCTGGCAGTGCTACATAACTGCCGACATATGCTTTAGCATATGCCTAAACATATGTCCCGCCATATGGCAAGACATATGACGGGGCTCATGGGCGCGCTGATCTACCATCACGGCTGCACTACCCTAGGTGTTTTTCAATGCTCGATACACCGTAGGACGGGTTACCCCAAATTCCCGCGCTAGTGCTGCCTTTGACTCCCCTGCCAATATGCGCCGTTTAATCTCCGCTACTTGCTGCGGGCTAAGAGCGGGTTTGCGGCCTTTGTACTTTCCGGCCTTTTTCGCCAACGCAATCCCCTCCGCCTGGCGCTCGCGGATAATGGCCCGCTCAAACTCCGCGAAGCTACCGAGAATTCCGAGCATTAAATCCGCGCGCGGATCGGACGTGTCTTTCGCAAACGCGAGATTCTCATGCAGGAAAGTAACAGTCACACCCTTGCCGGTAAGTTCATCAACAATACCGCGCAGATCTGTCAGCGATCGGGCGAGACGGTCAATCGACGACACGACAAGTTCGTCACCGTCTCGCACGTACGCCATACACTCGACAAGTCCAGGGCGGGCAGTCTTGGTGCGGCCGGAAATCCTATCTTCAAAAAACCGGTCAATCCTGCCGGAAGCATTGAGTAGTTCTTTCTGGCGCTGATTATTCTGCTCCACCGTGGAGACACGGATATAGCCCACCCGCTGCCCATGCGAACCAGAGTCATTGACCATTAGTCTTCGCTCCGCGAAGGTTTAAAGGCGGCATTCTCTTGTTCTATGACTGCATCACGATACGACTCGATTGCATCCGAGAGGGCATAAAGCTGAACACCGTCGAGGCCATCAGCGTCAGCAAGCAAGGATTGTACAATCCTGCCCAACGCCTGCTGCCCCGACGAGAGTCCACCATGCAGATCTTTCACCCGCGCCAACGCGGGTACAGAGTCAATATGACTTTCAATATGGAAACCGTCAGACGATAACATCACACTCACCACTTTCTGTAAACATAAGGCTTAGACCCCGCTAGACACGTGTAAAACAATGCTAGGAACGGCCCTATTTTACAGGAAACATTCTGCCGCACACCGGCGTAACAATAGGGTGTACCCCAGGTGCCCCTACCAGCGCCCGCAGTTGAAGGCTTCACCTACCAAATGGTAAAGTTAGCTATATGCGAACCAGTCAGCGCTCCGAGATCCTGGAAGCTGCCCTCCGCGTCATGAACGCAGCGGAGGGTGGCGACATTACCCTTGACGCAGTGGCCCACGAGGCCGGGCTCACCAAACCGGGATTGCTATATCACTTCCGCAACCGCGACGTACTGCTCGCCGCGATCGTCGACCACGCTGCGGCCAACGTCGAGAACGACATGACTGCCACCCTTGGCAAGCCCCTCGAGAACGCCAACGCCACCGAGCGGCTCCTGAGCTACGTTCACGTCGCCGCCCACGGGGCCGCCAAGCGCGCCGAGTTCATCATCTGGGGCCAAGCGACGTATCGGCCCGAACTCACCGAACCGTGGACTACGCGGATGGGCCGCTGGCTCGAACTCCCGGACGATCTCGACGCCGCCACCCGAGCCAGGCTGACCACCGCCCGACTCGCCGCCGACGGACTCTGGGGCGCCCAGGCCACAGGTGTGTCCACCCTCCACGGCGCGGATCTCGAAGCCGTCGTCTCCAGCATTCGCTCCCTGATCGAAGGAACAACCCCATGAAGCAGTGGTTCCTGCTCGCTGGCGCCATCACTACCGAAGTGGCGGCGACGCTGTCTCTCAAGGCGGCGCTCAATCACCCATCCTGGTACATCGTGGTTGCTGCCGGATACATCGGCACTTTCGTCTTCCTCACCTTCTGCCTGCGCGAAGGAATGCAGATCGGCGTCGCCTATGGTATCTGGGGAGCCAGCGGGGTCGTGCTCGCCGCCGTGCTATCCGCCGCGATTTTCGGTGAACCTCTGACCGCTGTGATGGGTCTTGGAATGGTTGCGATCATCAGCGGTGTCCTCACCGTCGAACTCGGCTCCCAGAAAGCTCAGCAAACCGCAGCCCAGGAAGCAGGAGTCAACTCATGAGATGGATCTTCCTCGCAGGCGCCATCTTGTCCGAAGTCGTCGCGACCATGTCGCTACGAGCCTCCGACGGTGGCCGGGTGAAGAAATGGTTCATCGGCGTCATCGCGGGGTATCTCGTGGCGTTCGTCGCCTTAAGTCTCGCCTTGGCCGACGGCATGGCCCTTGGCGTCGCCTACGGCATCTGGGCAGCATCCGGCGTAGCTCTCACCGCGATCCTCGCCCGGGTCATCTTCCACGAACCCCTCACCCGAACCATGGCCCTCGGCATCCTCCTCATCGCCGTCGGAGTTCTCACCGTTGAACTCGGCGCCAACTTGGCGAACTGACGCATTTCCGCAGGTAAACCAGGCAGATTGGTGTGCTGCACCACGAGGCGCACAGACAAAGGCTCCCCAATGAGCGCCTGTGGGCCTAGCGTTGTGGATGTGATCACCTGTGTCGTCCACTACACCATCGACCCCGACCAGATCGCAGCCTTTGAACAGTTCGCCCGCGCTTGGATGCGGCATGTCGACGAACACGGCGGCACCCACCACGGGTACTACCTACCCGCGGAAGGTGTGAGTGACCGTGCGGAATCCCTGTTCAGCTTCCCCAGCCTGGCTGCCTACGAGCAGTACCGCACCTTGTTCGGCACCCACTCGGACTTCATCGCCGCTGACCGGATTCGAGACGAGTCCGAGTGCGTCCTGCGGTACGAGCGCACCTTCATGCGGCCGCTCCTACCCCAGGGACACTGAAAGGGACTCCGGCAGCACGCTCGGCACAACCCACAACGCCGCAGGTCAGCGCGTACAGATGGGTGTACCCTTTGGGACTTTATATAGCGAATGTTTCGTTTGTTTCGTTTGTTCGGTAATATGGGGGCATGGCCTATCTACAAGACAACGAAATCGCTAGCACTGCGGCCACAGCCCGTGAGGCTTTGCAGAAAATCAATCGCGTCCTAAGCGATACATCTACCAATAAGGACGTCAAGGTCGTAGTGGAGCAGTCTGATGAGGTCATCCGTCTACCCAGAGAAGTCGCCACCGTCCTCCGGGAAATCCTGGTCAATTCAGTAGCCGGCAGATCGGTAAGCGTGATCCCCATGCGGGCCGAGCTAACCACCCAGCAAGCAGCTAACCTGCTTAATGTTTCTCGTCCGCATGTCATTAAATTGATGGATGACGGCATCTTGCCTGGACATAAGGTTGGTACTCATCGACGTATCTATGCGGCCGACGTGCAGGCCTATAAACACCAACGAGATATCGAGGCACGTACAGCTGCAGATGATCTCACCGCCCTAACCGAGGAGATGGGGCTGTACGAGTGAGTGGCTTTACCGTTATCTACGACGCCAACGTGCTGTACCCCAATATGTTGCGTGACATCCTGATCCGACTGGCAGGCACGGGCATTTACCAAGCCCGGTGGACTGAGGACATCCTGGATGAGGTTTTTCGCAACCTCCAGGCCAACCGGCCAGATCTTGACCCCAGTAAACTACGCCGAACCCGGGAGCTGATGTGTCGGGCTGTGGATGATTGTCTGGTGACTGGGTATGAAGATTTAATTGAGTCATTGTCCTTGCCGGATCCTGATGACCGTCATGTTCTTGCTGCTGCCATCAGGTGTGGTGCCCAGGTGATTGTCACCGAAAACGCGCGGGATTTTCCTCAAGACGTGATGGATAAATACGGCATCGAGATCCAGGGTGCTGATGAGTTTTTATGTGATCAGATTGATCTGTTCGGTACTCGTGTCCATCAGGCTATTACCTATGCCGCGGCGGCGTTCAAAAATCCCCCCATGACCATTGATGATGTACTTGACGCGCTAGCCAGGGCGGGAGCTCCTTCCGCAGCGGACTTACTCCGGAGATAGATCACTCCACCCATGAAGGCACACCGGGTATGCCTCGACCGGGCACAGTGCCCAGGGTGCGACGGTGGATACCTGCCATGTTGTCGCCGGGATCGGGCAGGTCGATAAGGCCGGCGTGTAGACAAACTGGAAGCGGATTACCAGCGTGTCTCTTCGGCAAAATACTTCGCGGCCTTGCGCAGGATATCGCGTTCTTCACGAAGCTTCGAGACTTCTTTTTCTAGCTGGCGGATCCGCTCAGAATCAGCCGTCGCTTGAGCCTTGTCGCGCATGGTCTTCGTGCGGGCACGCTTGCCGGTGCCGTACTGCTGAAGCCAGGAATAAAGTGAGGAACGATTGACTCCAAGCTCTGCTGAAGCCGCGTGAAGTGAGAGGTCCTCATTGTTTTCGTAGAGGGCCACAGCATCACGTTTGAACTGTTCGGAGTACCTAGGCATGGTGGTAGATTACCTTTCTTCCCAACCCAACCGGGCTGGATATCAGGTGTCTACCTAACAGGGGTCAGGTCCAGTGCCATGCGCCCGTGTGGGTCGCAGCTTTAATTTCCGTATTAGCTTTTGCTGGGGCTCATGTCGCCTTGCCCTTGATGATCTACGCCTTATTTCTAGGCACGTCACTCACACTCGCTAGATTCTGGTTTAAAACAATAAAGGCATCATTTCTCATCCACGCTTTCAATAACCTCGTTGTATCCATAGTGATACTCACCGGACTATCGTGATCGAACCTTAAGGGTGTCTAGACGCACAGACGACAATCTAATTCCAAGCACTCTAGCGCTTCTTGCCATTGAAAACGCGAGAGGAAGCCACCTGCGGGGTTGTGGCTTTTAATTCCCTTCCGCCCGACTACATAACGAAAGAGGTGCACTGTGGATACCCAACCCCACACCGCCTTCACGTGCACCTGCAACAGAAATACGTCTCGGCAATTGGGCATCTATTAAATTTGAGACGTGTGTATATAGCTATATGCATATCCGTACATACACACAAAATGATTTCTTTTAGTTGGAGTTCTACCTAACGGCTATCATCCGTATAGCATGATATACACACATGCACATGTCGTTACCTGGATAAATTCTCCCTAAGTCTATTCTTGTCTTATGACTCGAGTAATTTCCGTGATTCAGTCGAAGGGCGGGACGGGGAAGACCACGCTTTCGGTAATGCTCGCAGAGGCAATTCGGAAGATGGGCTATACGGTCGCAGTCGCAGACGGCGACCCCCAGCAATCTGCCACCCGATGGGCAGCCAAAGTACAGGACTTTCCATTTCCCATCGAATCTGTCCGCAGCTCAAGTGATTTCTCTGGAGTTGTCAGGAGAGGAAATAATCCGGACTTTCTTATAGTCGACACTCCTCCAGGTGGTTTAGCTTTCATTACCGAAAGTGCTAAGGCTGCCGATCTAGTCCTTCTTCCAACTGGTGTTTCCCCGATGGATATTGATCGAACTCAGGTAACGCTTTCTTGGCTAATAGAAATGGGGATACCAACAGCAGTTGTTCTGTCGAATGTCGATAGGAGGGAAAAACTTCTAGACGAAGTCCATGCCGAGCTGGAGGGGGACGAGACTGCAGCGCTTGCTGAAACAGTCATCCCAACTAGGGCAGCCACGCGTCGCGTTTTTGGAACAAAGCCCAAAACTACGAAGGTTTGGGATTCTTTGGCCAAAGAAGTCGTCGCAGCATTTGAAGATTAAGGGGTAAACAGTGGCAATTCCAAAGGCTAAAAATAAGGCGCGGAAAGAATCGTCTGGAAATAGGTCGGAGAGCTCGCCTTCAACAAAGATGTTCGCTCAAGCTAATGATAAAGCGACACGTCTTCAGTTGTACGTCCGCGATCGACAATTGATTAAAGAGCTCAAACTCGCTGCAGTGGAAGAAGAGAAGAGTATCTCCCAACTTTTTGAAGAGTGGGCAACACGATGGCTCGAGGAAAGAAGCTGATTACCTGGTGTATATACCTATATACGCATATGTGTATGTAGGTATATACACATATGCGCGCTAGCGCATTGACCTCGCTGTTTTCTAAAGCTCTGGGCCTTGTTCTTCTTCAATCTCATCAGCGGATGCTTGCTCGTCGGTGGTGTCGCTGTCGCTGGTAACGCTTTGCTGTTCGCCGCCTAGGCCAAGGCTTGCGAGGAAGTCGAGGCTTGCTCGCGCACCCTCGTTCAGTCCGCCGGTGTCTTCGCCTTGGGTGTTGTCGGCGCTTTCATCTGCTGTTGTGGTCTCGGGTGCTGGTTGCTCTTCCTCTGCCTTGTTCTGGACGGCGGTGTTTTGCTCATCGTGGTGAGTGTCGTCATTGTCTTGTTCGTAGGCAGCAGCAATGGTTTCTGCGACCATGTCGCGGATTGCCTCTTGTGCTGGCTCGTCTACGCCTAGGCGGCGTAGTTCGTAGGTGCGTTGTGCGGCCAGGAGGTTTACTTCATCGGCGATGTAGCCTGCATGGTCGGCAACATCGTGAGGGATTTCCTCTGCGCGCAAGCGTATGGCGATGTCTGCGCGGTCGGCGAAGTCCATTTTCTCGCGGCGAATCGTATCGAGGCGCTGTTGAAGCTTATGGGTGTGCTCGCTGTCGTGGTGTTCGGCTTCGCGTAGGCGCTTGTCCCATTCTTCGTGGTCGTCGGCGCGGTAGCAGATTTCCTCCCACAGACCTGCCTCCGGCAGGCTACAACCGGTGTCTTCAATGGCTTGCTGAGCTAGGCTGCGGCGTTGTTGTGCTTGTTCAAGACGCTTGTGCGCCTGGTCTATGCGCTGTTGGTACGTACCGTATCCGTCGGCGTCGTGGTCGTAGGCCCGCTCGGTTACCGGGCGGGTGTAGTCTTCTGCCAGTAGGCGTTGGTGCTCAATGTCTGCGCGGGCTGTTTCTTCGTCGCGAAGGGCTGCACTGTGGTCTGCCATAGCCTGCTCGTAGGCCCGAATACGCGCAGCATCAAGGCGTACCTGCTGATAGTCGGCCTTTACCTCATTGGCAGCAGCGTCTTTGTCTTCGTGGAGGCGAGTAGTAATACTTGCCTCCTGCCAGGTCAGCGACTCAACCTTCGAGCGGGCAAAGCGTGCGTGCTCTGCCAACACCTCCTGGTTAAGCCGGTTGAGGTTATTTTCTTGACCGGTAAGTCGGGTGGTCTCGGCACGGTCGTAGGGGTTGTGGGTGCGCAGCCACGTATCGAGTTCCATGTCCGCATGCCTGGAGATAGGTGGTAGTTGGTTGCGTTTGCCCGTATCGAGCTGGCGGAGCTGTTCATCTAGGCGGTAGCGGATAAGGCGTGCCGGATCATGGGCGTTGTCGATATCGCGGGTCGCCGCGTCCATGACGGTGCGCGGGTCAATGCCTGCATCAATAAGCTGTGCCCAGCCATAGCGAATAGGTGCTACACCGTCGTCACTGGCTTCGATCTTTTGGGCAAGGTCGCCTGGCAGGGTGTCGATCCAGTCGGGTAGGTAGGCGTCGATGAAGTCGTTGGTGGCTTCATCTTTGCCCATAAGCCACAGGCCCATGATGCGATCGGGTGAGGTCTGCTCGTCGACGACGTCGGCTATGACCTCGCGTGCAGCCTTCGGGGTGGTATCGCGCGAGATTGCCTTGTCGAAGACGTCCCT